>NZ_SGUA01000030.1:0-5419 GCF_005435135.1 Halorubrum sp. ASP1
GATGAGGATCACGCCCCCTGCGCTCCGGCGTAAGCGGTGATCTGATGTGAGCCGTGGTCGTTCGGTGCCATCCAAGCCGTTGGCTGGCCCGGACACCACACAGACCAATGCAATGGTGTGTCAACACTATGTTGACACCCGCCAACACCCCCTTCGGGCCGGGAATCAGGCCTGAAGGACATACATTCCGGTTGATCCTGCCGGAGGCCATTGCTATTGGGATCCGATTTAGCCATGCTAGTCGCACGAGTTCAGACTCGTGGCGAATAGCTCAGTAACACGTGGCCAAACTACCCTTCGGAACACAATACCCTCGGGAAACTGAGGCTAATAGTGTATCCCATACCACCACTGGAATGAGTGGTATGCCAAACGCTCCGGCGCCGAAGGATGTGGCTGCGGCCGATTAGGTAGACGGTGGGGTAACGGCCCACCGTGCCAATAATCGGTACGGGTCATGAGAGTGAGAACCCGGAGACGGAATCTGAGACAAGATTCCGGGCCCTACGGGGCGCAGCAGGCGCGAAACCTTTACACTGCACGACAGTGCGATAGGGGGATCCCAAGTGCACAGGCATAGCGCCTGTGCTTTTCGGTACCCTAAGGCGGTACCAGAATAAGGGCTGGGCAAGACCGGTGCCAGCCGCCGCGGTAATACCGGCAGCCCAAGTGATGGCCGATCTTATTGGGCCTAAAGCGTCCGTAGCTGGCCGCGCAAGTCCATCGGGAAATCCACCTGCTCAACAGGTGGGCGCCCGGTAGAAACTGCGTGGCTTGGGACCGGAAGGCGCGACGGGTACGTCCGGGGTAGGAGTGAAATCCCGTAATCCTGGACGGACCGCCGATGGCGAAAGCACGTCGCGAGAACGGATCCGACAGTGAGGGACGAAAGCCAGGGTCTCGAACCGGATTAGATACCCGGGTAGTCCTGGCCGTAAACAATGTCTGCTAGGTGTGGCTCCCACTACGAGTGGGTGCTGTGCCGTAGGGAAGCCGCTAAGCAGACCGCCTGGGAAGTACGTCCGCAAGGATGAAACTTAAAGGAATTGGCGGGGGAGCACTACAACCGGAGGAGCCTGCGGTTTAATTGGACTCAACGCCGGACATCTCACCAGCATCGACTGTGGTAATGACGATCAGGTTGATGACCTTATCCGAGCCTCAGAGAGGAGGTGCATGGCCGCCGTCAGCTCGTACCGTGAGGCGTCCTGTTAAGTCAGGCAACGAGCGAGACCCGCACCCTTACTTGCCAGCAGTACCGCGAGGTAGCTGGGGACAGTAGGGGGACCGCCGTGGCTAACACGGAGGAAGGAACGGGCAACGGTAGGTCAGTATGCCCCGAATGTGCTGGGCAACACGCGGGCTACAATGGTCGAGACAAAGGGTTCCAACTCCGAAAGGAGACGGTAATCTCAGAAACTCGATCGTAGTTCGGATTGTGGGCTGCAACTCGCCCACATGAAGCTGGATTCGGTAGTAATCGCGTGTCACAAGCGCGCGGTGAATACGTCCCTGCTCCTTGCACACACCGCCCGTCAAAGCACCCGAGTGAGGTCCGGATGAGGCGTTCCACGAACGTCGAATCTGGGCTTCGCAAGGGGGCTTAAGTCGTAACAAGGTAGCCGTAGGGGAATCTGCGGCTGGATCACCTCCACCGACCCGAGACCTCCCACACGGGAGGCTCACCTTACGACCGTCTTTCTAAGACGGTCACTACTCATTCGCATTGGACTGTGTCCGTCCGCCCATCCACCGGCTTGGACACTTCAGAACGACCACGGCTCACACAACACGCGAGACAAGAGCCTTCCCTTCGGGGAAGGTGGGCTCATAGCTCAGCGGTAGAGTGCCTCCCTTGCAAGGAGGATGCCCTGGGTTCGAATCCCAGTGAGTCCATGTCCGTTCGGTCGGTTCGAAACGTGCCCCTTAAGGGGTCGCCGACGAACCGATTGAACACGACGACCGATGCACCATCCCGGGAAACCGCGGATGGGAAGGGTTCGATGAACGCCCCGTCACACCCGGGGCGATTCAATGACAACCGTGTATACGTGCGATCCAGACGTCCACTGAACTCATCCGAGTTCGTGGAACGTCAGTGAACCATATACAGTCGGAACACTCTGACGAGTGTTTCTGACACCGTCAACAACTCTCCTTCGAGAGTTCGTTGACACACTACTGGCTACTGTGCCAGCTGGTGAATGGCTCGGCTCGAGAGCCGACGACGGACGTGCCAAGCTGCGAAAAGCTCGTGGGACCCGCATGGAGGGAAAGAACACGAGATCTCCCAATCGGAATCCGTTCAACAATTGCCACGCGCAATAGGGAACGCCCTGAATTGAAACATCTCAGTAAGGGCAGGAAAAGAACGCAACAGCGATGTCGTCAGTAACCGCGAGTAAACGCGACACAGCCCAAACCGAAGGTCTTCTGACCAATGTGGTGTTCGGGTTGACAACCAAATCTCGACAACTCATCTGAAGTCTCCTGGAACGGAGCGTGAAACAGGGTGACAACCCCGTAAGATGAGTCAGTACGGATGGCGTCAAATCCAGAGTAGCAGGGGTCGGATATCCTCTGTGAACACCTCAGGCATCCCCTGAGAAGGCTAAACACTCCTCGAGACCGATAGCGAACAAGTAGCGTGAGCGAACGCTGAAAAGCACCCCGAAAAGGGCGGTGCAATAGGGCCTGAAATCAGCTGGCGATCGAGCGACAGGGCGTACAAGGCGTCTCTTGAAACGACCGAGAAGCGATTCTCTAGTAGGAAAAGAGACGAGCCGGCGTCGTGTCGTGCGTTTTGAAAAACGACCCAGGGAGTGCACTTGATTGGCGAGTCTAACCCGTGAACCGGGGAAGGCGCAGGGAAACCGATACGGCCGCAGCACATTCGTGCGAGGGCCACCGTGTTCAAGCGCGGGGAGTCAATCGGGTGCGACCCGAAACCAGGCGATCTACGCGCGAGCAAGGTGAAGCGTGGCGAAAGCCACGTGGAGGCCTGTTAGAGTTGGTGTTCTACAATACCCTCTCGTGACTCGTGTGTAGGGGTGAAAGGCCCATCGAGCCTGGCAACAGCTGGTTCCAACCGAAACATGTCGAAGCATGACCTCTTCCGAGGTAGCCCGCGGGGTAGAGCTACCGATTGGATGACCCGCCTCCGAGAGGAGTCGGCCATCCTGTCGAACTCCAAACCCGCAGGCGCTGTAGACGAAGGGAGTCCGGTGCGCGGGGTAAGCCTGTGTACCGTGAGGGGAACAACCCAGAGCCGGGTTAAGGTCCCAAAGTGTAGATTAAGTGCGATTCGAAGGTGGTCTCAAGCCCTAAACAGCCGGGAGGTGAGCTTAGAAGCAGCTACCCGCTAAGAAAAGCGTAACAGCTTACCGGCCGAGGTTTGAGGCGCCCAAAATGATCGGGGCTCAAATCTACCACCGAGACCTGGCCGTATCCGTCAAAGGATAACCGCGTAGGTTGGCGTACTGGTCGGACGGAAGCCCGGGCGAGAGCTCGTGTGGACCGTCCAGTAACGACAATCCTGGTCACAGTAGCAGCGATAGTCGGGTGAGAACCTCGACGGCCTGAAGAGCAAGGGTTCCTCGGCACTGCCGTTCAGCCGAGGGTTAGCCGGTCCTAAGGTGTACCACAACTTGACTACACCGACGGGAAGCTGGTTAATATTCCAGCGCCATCGTGCAGTAAACGCCGACGCCGTGTGGAACGCTGAGCCGGGCACTCGCCCGGTCGAATCGCGGAAACTCGTGGAAACCGTCACGGTACGAAGCGAGCGAAACGCGAGATAGCGAAAGTCAGCCGTACATAGGGCCCGTGAAAAGGCAAGCATGATGTCCGTACCGAGATCCGACACAGGTGCTCTGCCAGCGCAAGGCAAGGCCTGTCGGGAGAACCGACGTTAGGGAATTCGGCAAGTTAGTCCCGTACCTTCGGAAGAAGGGATGCCTGCTCTCGACGGAGCAGGTCGCAGTGACTCGGGCGCTCCGACTGTCTAGTAACAACACAGGTGACCGCAAATCCGCAAGGACTCGTACGGTCACTGAATCCTGCCCAGTGCGGGTATCTGAACACCTCGTACAAGAGGACGAAGGACCCGTCAACGGCGGGGGTAACTATGACCCTCTTAAGGTAGCGTAGTACCTTGCCGCTTCAGTAGCGGCTTGCATGAATGGATAAACGAGAGCGCCACTGTCCCAACGTTGGACCCGGTGAACTGTACGTTCCAGTGCGGAGTCTGGAGACCCCCAAGGGGAAGCGAAGACCCTATAGAGCTTTACTGCAGGCTGTCGCTGAGACGTGGTCGCCGATGTGCAGCATAGGTAGGAGTCGTTACAGAGGTACGTGCGCTAGCACGCCACCCAGACAGCATTGAAATACTACCCGTCGGTGACTGCGACTCTCACTCCGGGAGGAGTACACCGGTAGCCGGGCAGTTTGACTGGGGCGGTACGCGCTCGAAAAGATATCGAGCGCGCCCGAAGATCATCTCAGCCGGGTCGGGAATCCGGCGAAGAGCGCAAGAGCAAAAGATGGTCTGACAGTGTTCTTCCCAACGAGGAACGCTGACGCGAAAGCGTGGTCTAGCGAACCTACGAGGTTCCGGAATGGGACCCGTAGATGACAGAAAAGCTACCTTAGGGATAACAGAGTCGTCACTCGCAAGAGCACATATCGACCGAGTGGCTTGCTACCTCGATGTCGGTTCCCTCCATCCTGCCCGTGCAGACGCGGGCAAGGGTGAGGTTGTTCGCCTATTAAAGGAGGTCGTGAGCTGGGTTTAGACCGTCGTGAGACAGGTCGGCTGCTATCTATTGGGGGTGTGAGGTACCTGACGTGAACGAACGTATAGTACGAGAGGAACTACGTTTGGTCGCCACTGGTGTATCGGTTGTCCGGAAGGGCAGATGCCGAGTAGCCACGCGACACGGGGTAAGAGCTGAACGCATCTAAGCTCGAAACCCACATGGAAAAGAGGTACCACCGAGGTCACTCGTAGAAGACGAGTTCGATAGACTCGGGGTGTACGCACCGAGGCAACGAGGTGTTAAGCCCACGAGAACTAACAGACCGAGCCACATTCATTGGCGCTGACGCGCCACGAACTCGCATGAGTTCAGGCGGTATCTGGATCGCACGTATACACGGTTGTTTCGAACCACGACCGACACAGGCGTCGCTCATAGAGCGTCTCGGTTCGAGTCCGAGAGTCGGCATGAAGGCGGCCAGAGCGGTGGGGAAACACCCGTACCCATTCCGAACACGGAAGTTAAGCCCACCAGCGTATCGTGAAGTACTGGAGTGAGCGATCCTCTGGGAACCACGAGTCGCCGCCTGCCCACTCATACGGGAATACTCCCACCACAGCCCACGGACAGCGCGTCCGTGGGCTTTCTTCATATCCAACGAG
>NZ_SGUA01000031.1:0-4652 GCF_005435135.1 Halorubrum sp. ASP1
TGTGGCGACTCAGTCGAGGCGTACTACCTCGGTAGCCGGAACTCTCTCGTACACGGCGACCAGCCCCGAGAGACCGTCGTCTCCGGGTGGGTGTGTCCCGACTGCGGCCGCACCTTAGAGATCGCCGACCACGACATGATGAACGGCGATCCGCACTGGGCGGACGTTCGCGTTCTCGACGAGGAGGTCGATCGCGAATGAGCATCGACGCGCCCTCGACGCCCGACGCGTCGATCGGCTCGCTCCCCGAACCTCGCCTTGAGGACCGACACGGTCCCGAGCCTGTCGCCCACGGCGCCGCGGTCCAGGCCGTTTTCAACGACGTCGACCGAGAGCTCTCGGTTTACTCTGCTGTTCACCAGCTGTGGTACGAAGTCGTCGGCGATCGCGACGAGGAGCCGGGGATCGTCGCCGAGCTCGACGAGCGCGATCACGAGTGGCTCGATGCTCCGACGCCCGGCCGCGAGTGGGTCGTGAAGCTCACCTCGAGCCGCTGGAAGGCCGGAACCGGGACCGGCGACGACTACTCCGCGTACTACAAGTACGATCTCACGCTCCGCGAGCGCGACGAGGACGGTGACCTGTATAAGACCGGACGAGCGTGCTCGCTCCGAGTCCTCCCGCAGTTCGCGGATCTCAACTACAAGGACGGGAGCAATCTCACGCTCCAGTACGGAGAGGGCTCACTGGTCCGCTGTTCCACGACATGGGCGGACGAGGCCGAGGAGGTCGAGGGACGGATGTTCGATCTCCTCGAGGCCGCGCTCAACGTTGATCGCGGTCGTCTCCTCGCGGACCGCGACCAAGAGTCCCGTCGGATCCAGAAGGCCGAGGCGCACCACCGGTTTGATATCGGCTGGAAACGACAGGTCGTCGAGACTCTCGACCGGACTCGCGAGCTGATCGCGTACGGCGGCATGTCGGAGATCGACGCTCACCAGAAGCGACAGCGCGAGGGATACCTGGAGGCGCTCGTCGACGCTGACCGCTGGCACCTTCTCGGCTTCGAGCGCACGCGCTTCGATATCGAGTTGAAGTGCTACCAGGCCGCCGGGTGGGCGGAGATCCCGCGCGAAGACCCGGCGCACCACCCGAAACTCGAGGCGTCGTTCGCCGGCGTCGACGGCGACGGCGCGCTACCTCACGTCGACGAGTGGGGCGAGGTCATGTCGACGCTCCGTACCGTCGTCTCCTCACACCTCGACTGGTCTGGCGTCGGTCGCGAGGAGCTCGTCGCCGACGACTTCCAGGACGGTCCGGGTCTCCCCGAGTACCGGTACCCGCATCCGGCCGGCCGTCGCGAACAGCTCCGCGAGCGTTTCGAGGCCGTCTCGACCGAGGTCTACCGCGAGGCGCTGAAAGCGAACACGCAGGCCGTGTACGACATCCTCACCGTGATCGCCACGGAGAGCGGAGCGTCGTACGACATGCTCGAGGAACGAACCGGTCTCGCCCGCTCGACGATCCGCTACCACGTCTCGCGGCTCGCGGAGATCGGCGTCTGCGAGAAGATCTCGAATCCGGTGCTCGTCGTGTTCCCGTCGCCGGCAGCGCTCGAGTCCTCGAAAGAGATTCTCCGGAGGATCTACCCCGACGACCAGATCGAGAACATGATGGAACGCGCCGAGGAGCGCCGCGAGCGTCGCGAGGAACGCGACGATCCGAGCTCCGTCGGTGACGACGACCAGGACGCCGACGACCTGGAAGACTCTGACGACGCCGGCGACGACGATCGTAGTCGGAACTCCGAGTGGGAGTACTTCGAGGACCTCCGCCTCGAGGCGCACCAGCTGGCGAACGCGCTCGAGAAAGAGTATCTCGACGGTGACGAGGTCCGCGTCAGGACCGATCGGCGGTCCTGGGTAGAGTAGCCCGGAGCGCGGTACGTCGTTTGCGCCCGGTCGACAGCGGTAGCTTCGTCTTTTTCTCGGGTCTTAACCAACACCCCGCGCCTCTCACCCTCCGATGTTGGTTAACGCGGCGCGTCGTCAACGTCGATCGCCCGCCGATCCGGCCGCCGAGTGAGTTTTGCTCTGGCACGCAGTGTATTTTAAAACATAATGATTCTTAATCTCTTGTCGCGGATCGCGCTTTTCGCGGGGTGGAGCGTCGCGAGATCGGCGGTTTCAGCGCTCTCGGTGCGTGGGTAGGTTAGCAGGGGACCCTACGGGTGTAGCCCCTAAGGGGGAGAACAATAACGACCGGAGCCAGAACGGCTCCGGTCTACCGCACCGAACCGCTCCGCGCGTTGAACCTACAGAACGGTCGAAGGACGCCCTCTCCACGGTGAGAACGCGTTGTAGCCGTGGACGGGACCCCGAGAAAGAAGGTTGTCAGGTGGCCTTACGACCTCCCGGCGCGCAGAGCGTTAGTTAGGATGTCGACTGCGGGCTGCACCACGAACTGGTAGACACCACGAGCCGCGTCAGTACCGTCCGAGATGATCGACGACACCGGCGGATCCCAGTAACCGAGCGCGACCAGCCCGAGCAACGTGATCAGGACCGCGACAGCAGCCGTCCCCGTGGTCGAGACCGCGCCGACGGCCGCCCCCGAGACCTGTTTGTACCGACGGAACCGCAGCAGCACGAACCCGGCCGCGATCGCCACGACGACGCTCTCCCTGAAGTAGTTCGACAGCAGGCCGGTGATGATAAGCGGGTCACTCATCGTCGTCCTCCGTGGAGATCTGGAGTCGGTTGACCGTCTCCGGCGTCGACGCTTCCGCGCGCCACGCCGAGATCGCCTGATATGCCAGGTACCCGGCGACGACGACGATCACGATACCCGCTTCTGCCGCGAGCGTCTCGAGGACCTCCGGTGCGAGCGCTTGGACGCCTAGCAACGCGACCACTATGGTCGATCCTACCCACACGCGGAAGTCGAACTGGTCGAACTGCTGTAAGACCAGGAACATCGCGACCGGGACGCTCCCGAGGGATATGATCAGCCGCTCCGTCTCGGTAAACGCGCCCGACGTGAGCAACCACACACCGCCCGCCAGCGTCAGGCCCGCGAGCACGAGCTCGTTCGACAGCGCGCGTCCGAGTACCCCGCCGGCGCGCTCTCCCACGCTCGCCGCTGAGTCCGCGACCGCGTCCGAGGCGGTCCCCTCGTCGAACAGTCGTGTCTGGCGTGCCACGAACGTCAGCCCGACGAGTCCGACCAGCCCGATGAGGAACACGCTCGGACCCGGTAGGAAGCCACCCAGCCCGCTAAACGGCGACGATGTCGTCACCATCGGCGCCGGCCCTGGGATCGCATCGCCGACGCCACCGTCGGAACTCGTCACGGTTCCGTCGTCCTCACGAAACTGTATCACCTGCGTCTCCTCGGAGTCCTCCGTCGACAGCGTCAGCGGACTCGAGGCCATGCCCTCGTCGAGGACGATCTCGCGCGTCTCCGACCAGAGGACGTACGGCTGTCCGTCCGTCGCCTCGGTGAACGTCACGTGGTAGCTGTCTCCCGTGCTGCCACCCGAGGAGACACGGTAGACCGGCTCTCCCTCGTTCAGCCGGCCGTCCGGAATGTCCACGTCGATCGCTCCCGTCTCGACGTCGAACGCGAGCGGAAGCGTCCGGAGCTGTGCCTCGCCGTTGTCCGGCGCGTTCGGGATGCGAATCTCGTTTGTCCCGTCGGCGCTGATCTGCGACGCTTCCTCGTTGCTCCACGAGGCGTTCGCGAGGTAGTGGAGTTGCTGCCCCTGTTCGGTCTCTCCGACGCGGAGGTACACCTCGTCCGACGGGCTGTTCAGTCGGACCCGGCTGTCGAGGTCGTTACCGGCCGCCGTCGCGTTGATGACCTCGAGGTCGGCGCCGTCGACTTGCACTTTCGAGCCGGCCGCCGAGATCTCGGTTGTCCATCCAGCTTTCACGTCTCCGAGATCGACGACGACCGACCCGTTTTCGAGGCGGTGCGTAGGGTTCGGCCGCGGACTCGGTGTCGCTCCCGTCGAGTCCTCGTAGGTCACCGAGATATCCCGGACGGAGACGACGCTCGACGAGGCCCACGGAACGCTTAGCGTCGCGTTCGACGTGTTCTCGCTCCACGTCTTCGAGGTCGTGTACCGCTCCGAGAACGCCTCGGCGGAGTAGTCGATCGTCCGGCTCTCGGAGACGTCGTGGGTCACGTCGACGCCCACCTGTGGGACCGGTCCGCTCGACACCGACGGCAGCGACACAGAGAGGTCGTTCGTCCCCTCGTTGATCCACGAGTCGTTCACCGGAAGCGAGGTGGTCTCGCCGTCCGATAGCGTTCCGGAGTAGCTCGCTGTCTGACCGTTATATTCCACGACGGGATCGCGCGTCTGACTGACCTCCGTCCATGACGCCGACACGTCGACGGGACCGTTGACCGACACGTCCGCAGACTGTGAGCCCGTCGAGAGGTCGACCGACTCTGTGACCGTCTCACCCGGCCCGAGGATCCCCGAGTGAGACACGGTCGATCCGCCGACGCTAACCGATGGATCATCCGTCGCCGTGACCTCGGTCCATGACACCGACACGTCGACCGGCCCGGTCGTCGATATGCCGGCTGTGTGAGTCCCCGGAGAGAGGTCGAGTGTCTCGCTCGTCGAGCCGTCGAGGACGCCATTGTGCGATACCGTATTGCCGTCGACCGTCACCGATGGGTCCGACGCGCCGTATTGC
>NZ_SGUA01000032.1:0-3033 GCF_005435135.1 Halorubrum sp. ASP1
CGCACACTCGTTGATCGCGTAACGCCGAGCGGCCGGGGCTTCGGCGGTGTTCGCCTCGGCGACCATGTACCGCCGAACGACCGGAACTTTGGCGGCGTCTGTCGCCGATTCGTCCGCGTCTCGCTCGATCCGACGATTTGAAACGCGCACCCCGGCAACGACGTCGTAATGAGTCTCGTCGTCACCGACACCCTAGAAGGCGAGCGCGTCGAGTTCACGGCCGACGGCGACGTCACGCTGTACGTCTGCGGCCTGACGGTGTCGGACGACCCGCACCTCGGCCACGCCCGCCTGTGGTTCCACGCCGACGTGCTCCACCGCTGGCTCGAACACGAGGGGTACGACGTGCGCCACGTCGAGAACGTCACCGACGTCAACGAGAAGATCACCGCCCGCGTCGGCGAGCGCGACGAGTGGGCCGCCGAACGCGACGTGGCCGAGACGTTCACCGCGAGCGTCTTCGACGCGATGCGCGGGCTGAACCTCAAGCGGGCCGAGGTGTACCCGCGCGTCACCGAACACGTCCCGGAGATAATCGACCTGACGGAGACCCTGATACAGAAGGGGTACGCCTACGAGTCGAACGGCTCCGTCTACTTCGACGTGACGCGCTTCGACGGGTACGGGAAGCTCTCGAACCAGGACCTCGACGCGCTCGAAGCGCAGGGCGACCCGGACGAGCGCTCGGAGAAGCGCAACCCCGCGGACTTCGCGCTGTGGAAGGCCGACGGCGTCAGCGAGACCGCGGCGCGGGAGCACGCCAAACACGACCACGGCGCCGAGACGCCGGACGGGGAGACGTGGGACTCCCCGTGGGGCGAGGGGCGCCCGGGGTGGCACGTCGAGTGCTCGGCGATGTCGACGACGCACCTCGGCGACACGCTCGACGTCCACATGGGCGGGCGCGACCTCGTCTTCCCGCATCACGAGAACGAGATCGCGCAGTCGGAGGCGGCCACCGGCGAGGCGTTCGCGCGCCACTGGCTCCACGTCGGCCTCCTGGAGATGGACGGCGAGAAGATGTCCTCCTCCATCGGCAACTTCTGGACCGTGCCCGACGCCCTCGAGGAGCTCGGCGTCAACGTGGTCCGGACCTTCTACGCCGGCGCGGCCTACCGCTCCGAGCAGGCGCTCACCGAGGAGACGATCGCCGAGGCCGAGGAGCGCTGGGAGCGCCTCTCGCGCACCTACGACCGCGCCGTCGAGGCGCTCGACTCGACCGACTCCCGCGCGAAGGCCGCGGACGACGACCTCCGCGAGGCGGTCGCGACCGCGCGCGAGGGGTTCGCGGCCGCGATGAACGACGACCTCAACCTCCGGGAGGCGACCGCGGCGCTCCTCGATCTCACCGACGCGGTGAACCGCCACGTCGACGGGGTCGACGAGGCCGAGGACGCCTACGATTACCGCGGCCTCCGCGAGGCCGTGGCGGCGTTCGAGGACCTCGGCGGCGACGTGCTCGGGCTCCAGTTCGAGACGGAGAGCGGCGGCGACGTGGATCTGGCGGGTGAGCTGGTCGAGCTCGTGCTCGACGTGCGCGAGGCCGAGCGCGAGGCGGGCAACTACGAGCGTGCGGACGAACTACGGGACGCCCTCCGCGAGGTCGGCGTCGAGATAGAGGACGGGCCGGACGGCGCGACGTACCGGTTCGAGTAGCGGGCGGAGCGGCGCTCGCTCGGACAGGGCAGTCAGTCCCAGGTCACGTAGACGAGGAACGCAATCCCGACGAACTCGAGGACCTGGAGGTACATCATCGCGCGGACCGCGGGCGTCGACATCTGCGGCGGGTTCAGGTAGTAGAACAGCGCCAGCGCGTTTTCCGCCAAGAGGAAGGCGGCGAACACCGCCGACCCGAGCGTGTGCTTCGACCGCACCTCGAGGTAGCTGCGCCCCCAGATGCCGAGGAGGACGAGCAACAGCAGGATGTTGACCCCCGCGGCGACTCGCGCCACGTCGAGCGTCAGGGTCATTCCGCGTCGCCTCCGATTCCACGATCAGTCGCCGCGTTCCAGGTTCGGGTCATGCTCACTCCAGTTGGTCGATGATGGATTCGACGGTCTCCCAGTTGTCTCGGGTGCGCTCGGTCGGTAGGTACACCGCGCCGTAGGTCTGTTCCGTGCTCTCGACCACGTCGTTCTCTTCGAGCACGTCGAGGTGGTGTCGCACGGTCTTGTACGCCAGGTCGAGGTCCTCTGCGAGCTGGTTTGCGTTCCGCGGGCGCTCGTCGAGCGCGCGGAGCAGGCGGGCCCGGTTGGGACCCCCCCGCGTTCCGGCCAGCACCTGCCAGAGAACCGGCTCCATCGACAGTACCGATCGGCGGAGCGGCCTATAAACGCGTGGATACCAGCACCGCGAGGGCGGAGGACGGGAGCGTCGGCGGGGACCATCTGGCGGCTCGGGGCCGCTACGGTTGTAACACGCCGTCGATGACGTGGATGATGCCGTTCGAGGTCTCGATGTCCGTGTCGACGATATCGGCTTGGTCGCCGTTGAGATCGGTCCCGTCGACGTCGACCTTCGCGCCGTTCAGCGTCGGCACCTGGCTCGCGTTGACGATCGAGTTCGCCTTCCGGCGGCCCGGCACGACGTGGTAGGTGAGCACGTCGCCGAGCCTGTCGACGTCGCCGACGTTGTCGACCGTGATTCCGGCGGTGTTGAACGCCTCGTCCGTCGGGGCGAACGCCGTGAGCTGTCTGTTCCCGCTCAGCGTGTCGACGAGCCCGGCCTCCTGGACCGCGGCGACGAGCACGTCGAACCCGTCGGCCGCGACGGCCACGTCGACGATCGTTTCTCCTTGGCTCGGCGGCTTGGCGGCGGCCGCTCCGACGCCGCCGACCAGCGTCGCCGTTCCCGCGCCGAGGCCCTTCAGTACCGTCCGTCTGTTCGCGTTCATGGGAGACACCCGGCCGGGAGAACGTTTCAGTATGTATTCAATAATTTGGAGAAAGTAACCCGCATCCGGCACGAAAGCGACCCGAATCTTCGACAGTATTGCCGGTAGGGGGCGGCGACCGGACCGGGGCGGGGTCGCTC
>NZ_SGUA01000033.1:0-2329 GCF_005435135.1 Halorubrum sp. ASP1
CCTTGTGGAGCCGCTCGATCACCGCCTCCTCACCGCGCTGTTCCTTCTGTCGACTGCTGAATGATCTACTCATGAGTTCCAGGCCGTATGTGTCTTCCCGCTGCTATCCGTCCGCTCGCCGCCGTTCCTGTCGGCCGCGCGGACGCTGAACGGCGGCGAGCGGACGGATAGCAGCGGGAAGACACATACGGCCTGGAACTCATGAGTAGATCATTCAGCAGTCGACAGAAGGAACAGCGCGGTGAGGAGGCGGTGATCGAGCGGCTCCACAAGGACTTCGCACCGTGGGAGAAGTCGCGGCAGGCGCGGTACCACGCCGGCTCGAAGTCGTGGGGGCGGCTCGCTCAGTACCACAACGACGGCGAGCGGATCTACAAGGACTTCGAGGGATCTGACGGGAACAGCCTCAAGCCGTTCCACAAGAAGCTAAAGAGCCTGTCACGGACGGCGCGGCTGAACGGGATCGAGAACGCGCACCCGGTGTACCGGTACCCGAGCGCGTACCTCGACGCGATCATCCACGTCGACGACGCAGAGATGTGGGCGCTCGAGGAGGGGCGGCTCGACGACGACATCATCGCGGACCAGCCGGCGCCGCGCCGGAAGGTGCTGGAGTGGCTGGCGAAGCCGGAGAACGAGCACGTCCTCGCTGCGATGGGCGACGGCGGGACCGACATCTGGGCGCACTCGAAGCCGGGCGGCGGGAAGACGTCGTTCGCGAACGTCGTCGGCGGGATCCGGATGCCGGAGATCAACAACGAGACGCTGCTGTGGATGCTGACGCTCGACGAACTCGAGTGTCTCCCGCTGGCGCCGTACATGACCGTCGCGGTGCCGGCGGGGATCGACTACGAGGTCCACGCCAAGCCGCGGAACCCGACGCTGCCGACGACGGAGATCTCGCTGACGGACGTGTTCCGGGACACGATCACGTACAAGAACCCGCGAGACCTCATGACGAAGATCGTCCCGGGCGGGCTCTACGCGGTGCTGCCGGACCCGTTGTTCCGGGGCTGCGAGAAGCAGACGATGGCGACGTACACGCCGGCCCGAGACGCGGACAAGCCGGCGGAGGTGACGCCGCTCCGGGACGTTAATTTCGCGTTCATGGACACGAGAGCGAAGGACGACGAGTTCCTCCACCCGACGACCATCGTCCTCGACGAGTTCTCGGACCTGGTCCCGCTGAACCCCGAGGCTGACGAGAACGACCAGAACCGCAAGGTGAAGGGCTACCCGGTCAGCCAAGGGAAGGGCCGGAAAAAGAACCTCTCGACGATCCCGCTGTCACACAGCGTCTCCCGCGTCGACGAGGGCGTTCGGGAGAAGACGCGGTGGTTCGTGACGATGCCGAAGACGCCCCCGCCGAGCGCGTCGCTGTCGGGGATCGGGAACGTTCCCATCGACAAACACTACATCAACCGTTTCGCGGACCGGACGGGTCGGGCAGTGATCTGGCGCGACCAGAACTACACGCCGGTCGAGTGGCCGAACCCGTACCGGAACTACCGGTTCCGGGGCGAGATCTCGGTGCGATACCCGCGCCGGGAGGAGGCGCTGGATGCGTTGTAGAGCCAGCAAGGCGCCGGTTTTCGGTCGCTTCAGCGTCTGTAACCGTCGATTTTTGGCATCGAAACAGACTGATCCCCCCGAGATCGACCGATACGCGACTTCTCGCGACCGCGCACACGGCGGTCCACACGCGCGCGTAGCTAAGAGGAGCGCAGGGGGAGGGGTGAGCCATGACTGACGAGACAACAACCGACACCAACGACGAGGAGGAACAGAACCGCGAGCTGATCGCGTGGCTGAGGACGACGCTGGCCGCGCTCGTGGCGCGAGCCCGGGCGGCGGTCGCACAGTCGGTCGAGGAGATCGCGCCGCAGCTGCGCGGGACGCTCGATCGACTGCACATACCGGCGGGCGCGGTGAAACCGCTCGCACTCGCGGCCGTGCTAGTCGTGGCTGCGGTCGCGATGCCCGCGGCGCCGTTCGCGGGGGATGCGACGAACAACTCTACGGAGGAGCCTGTCTCAGGCACTACTTACGACCCGGTCGACGGGAACGATCTGAGAGACGTGGTGTCGAACAGTCTCGGCGCTGCGACGAGCTCGGCACCGCCAGCACCGAGTGACGTGCGAACGAGCGCGGGCTCACAGACGATGAGCGTGCAAACGGACGTCGTCGACGGTGACCCGGCGATCGTCCTCGAGGACGACCGAACCCACGACGGACGCTGGGTCGCGATCGAGACGGCGTGGTTCCAGGAGCACGTGGGCGAGGTACCGCAGGTGGCTCGCGTAAAACACGAGAGTAACGGCACGTACTC
>NZ_SGUA01000034.1:0-1882 GCF_005435135.1 Halorubrum sp. ASP1
AGACCGCTATGGGGCCGGAGGGAGTCGCGCAACTCAGAATCAGTGGTGTGTCGGTACGCCGAGACGTCGGTTTTCGCTATCGTGTTCATGATTGAGTTTCGTCGTCGTGGTCGCCGCTCTCCTCGTCGATATCCAGATCCGCCGTGAACTCCTCGCGCCGCTCCTCCATCTTCCGGAGCCGATCGGCCTTGTCGTAGTACCGTTTGATCGTGTCCGGGTCCGCGTCGACGCGCTCGCTGATCACTTCGATCGGGAGCCCGCGGTCGCAGTGCCAGGTGAGAGAGCCCGTCCGAATGTGGTGCGGCGCTCTCGAGGAGGGACACTTCGAGGCGTGGGATCGCTGGATGAACTTACAGCTCCCGCGACTGCTACCGTGCGGACACTGCGTGTACAAACAGGGCTGTGTCCCCTGATACGCCCACGCTCGGATCGTCGACTCCGACACGCGTCCCTGGCGTCCCGAGAACAGCGGCTCGCGGCCGTCGTCGTCGCGCTTCTCCGATCGCTCGCGAGCGATATACGTGTCGAGCGCGTCCGTGACCGCGTCCGAGATACGAACGACACGCTCCCCATCCTCGTCGTTTTTCAGGGGCGTCCCAGACTCCGGCCGGTGGTTGAAGTCGACGTATCCGGCGTCGCTGTCGTAGTCACCGAGGTCAAGCCCGCGGAGCGCTCCGAGCCGGCACCCGGTGTTCCAGAACAGTTCCAGGACCGCGTGCGGAGCGGTTCCGAAGTGACCCGGATCGTTCCGATAGAATTCGAGGAGCTCCTTCGCGTCCTCCGTGTCGAGCATCGTGTCGCTCGTCTCTTGCGATCTGGTGAGCTTCGGAACGTGCACCTTGTCGGGGAGATCGTCGTCGACCGCTTCGATCGTCTCGAGGTACTGAACCAACTGCGAGACGGCCGTCATCTTACCCTTCACCGTCGCCGGCGCGTCGTCCTCACGGAGGAACCGCTCGTACTCGTCGAACAGCCACCCCGAGAGATCGCCGACGCGCTCGACCCCGCGCTCCTCACACCAGTGGACCCACTGCGTGAGACGGTTCCGGTAGCTCCGGACCGTCTTCTCGGAGTTTTCCATCCGCCGCTTGTCGAGGAACCGGTCGCGGGCTTGTCGCGGCGAGAGCTCCGACGGGTCCGTGGGGGGAGGACCTGCCTGGTTCAACGCGAGTCCCCCATCTTCTCGACTCGTTCAGTGACCGGATCGAACGGCCACGAGCCGATCGAACCGCCGTAGAGGTCGCCGTAGGCGTCGACCACGTCGGTCGCGATCGCGCGGTCCGACCGACCGGAGTGGTCCGGGTCCGGATGCTCCTGGACGCGCTCACGCTCCCGGTCCTGAACGAGCTGTAAGAGGAGCGCGTTCTGGAGCTCGAGGGCGTCCGCGATCCGCTCGAGATCATCGGCGTCTTTCACGCCGGACCACCTCCGACGAACAGGTCCGCAGTCTGAACGACGCTCTCAGGGAGGCCGTCGAGCGCCGCCTCGATCTCCTCCTCGCTCGCGTCCGCCGGGGCCTCGATCACGAGCGACACCTCGCCGCGGTCGACCCCGACGAGCATCCGGTCTTCGACGACCTCCGCGTCCAGGACGACCGGCGCGCTCGCCGCCGACCCCGACCGCTCACTCGTCGCCATGACCCACCTCCGGGTTCGTCCGGGCGATCGTCGTATCCGACGGCTGGTAGATCTCTCCGTCGAAGTAGCAGTCTTGGAGCACGCGGCCGACCTCGGCCACGTCGATGAACTGTTCCGCCAGCATCGACCGAACAACCTCGTCGGTCGGAGCGCCACACTGGTCGTCGTCGTAGTGCTCCTCGATCGCGTCGAACAGCACGTTCTCGGCTGGCGGCACCTCCTCGCCGCCGTCGGTCGCGAGGTCG
>NZ_SGUA01000035.1:0-1622 GCF_005435135.1 Halorubrum sp. ASP1
CGCCGGCCTCGGTACACCCCGCGAGCGCGGCGACGCCGCCGGCGACGCCGTAGAGGGCCGCTCGTCGCGTGAGCTGACTCATACCTCCACATACGCGGGCGGTACATAAGGGTCTCGTGTAAACGAAAACAACCGTCTGACCGACACCGGCGGGCGATTCCGCCCCTTCAGCGCGCCCGCGGTCGTCTCACGCCGGCGCGAACAGCGCCTCGATCCTCTCGCCGTCGAGGCCGGCGGCGAGGCCGAGCGCGAGCGCGACCCGCGCCTTCGCGGCCGGGAGGTCGCCGGCGAACGTCGCGCCGTGGTCCGCGAGCGTGACGGCGCCGCCCGGCGTCCCGTACACCGGCTCCGTCGGCCCGGCCGGCGGGCGGCCGGCGACGACGACCGGCACGGACGCGACCGCCTCGCCGAGCGCGTCGCCGAGCGCCGCCGTGACGTTGCCGAGGCCCGTCCCCTCGACGACGACTCCGCCGACGCCGGCGTCGAGCGCGCGTTCGAGGGCGCCCGCACCGACGCCGGTCCCGGAGTGGATCACCGGGACCTCTGGCACGTCGGAGGGGCCCTCGATCGCGTCCGCGAGCGGGTCGACCGCGACGCCGCGCTCGGGGGTACGGACGAGCCGCGAGGCGTCGCGGGTGAACGTCGCGACCGGCCCCGTCCCCGGCGAGGTCATCGTCGACAGCGCGTTGCTGTGCCCCTTCACGACGTCGCGGGCGGCGTGGAGCTCGTCGTCGAACGCGACGTGAACGCCGCGCGAGAACCGGGCGTCCGCGGCAGCCCGGACCGCGAGCGCGAGGTTCGCTGGGACGTCGCTGGAGGGCTCGTCGAGGCGGCGCTGCGCGCCCGTGACGACGACCGGCGCGCCGAGGTCCGTGAGGAGGTCCAGGGCGAACGCGGTGTCCGCCAAGGTGTCCGTCCCGTGGGTGACGACGACGCCGTCGGCCCCCTCGCCGACCGCGTCGCGGGCGGCCGCCGCGGTCGCGAGCACGTCCCGCCACCGCACGTCGAACCCCGGCTGCGAGCACACCTCGGTCGTCGTCACCCGGGCGTGGTCCGAAACGGCCGGCACCGCGGCCACGAGGTCCTCGCCGGTCTTCTCGGGCGCCGCGCCGTCGTCGCCGGGCTCCGAGGCGATGGTGCCGCCGCAGGCGACGACCGCCACCCGCGGGCGGCCGCCGTCGGCGCGCGCGTCGTCTCGGTCCCTCCGGTCATCGCGTCGGTCGCGGCGATCGGTCTCGGTCATGCCCCCCCTCGCCGCCCGACGGACAAAGCGGTTGGTGCCGCGGCAGTCGTCCGGGGCCGCGTTCGCCGGGGCGCCGCGGTCGGTCCCGCGTGACGCCCCGCGAGCGACCGGAGCGCGCGGATCGGAGACGATTCCAGAACAAAGGATTAGCGAGCTCTATGAACGGTTAAAACGTTTCTGCGGCGGTTGTGAAACGACTCGATCGGTCGAGAAACGCCGTGAAATTCGCCGAACCCTCGTCGGGGTATATGTGGGTCCCCGTCGTACGCGGAAGTGTCCATGTCAACCCCCGCTCCCACCCAGATCGCCTCCGGCGACCGGCTCGCCGGGCTGATGACCGGTACCGTCAAGGCGGCCGCCTTCTGGGCGGCCATCGCCA
>NZ_SGUA01000036.1:0-1424 GCF_005435135.1 Halorubrum sp. ASP1
GAACGGCGGCAGGAGCGCGCCGACCGCGAACCGGTATCGCGTCATCTTCGCGTCTCGCGACTCCGTGTCGAGGAGCGCCTCGAGGAGCGGCGGCGACGACACGATCTCGTTCAGGAACCCCTCCGGCGTCTCACCGTTCGTCGGCGCCGCCAGCGACCGGACCCACCGCCCGAGCGCTCGCCGGTCCTCGAAGCCCTCCCACAGCGCGATGAGCGCGCCCGCCTGACTCCGGTCGAGCCGACGGAACGCCGGCCGCATCAACGGGTTCCGCTCCGAGTCCGGGTCGACGTCCTTCCAGCTGTCGCCCTCCTCGTTCTCGACGCGCTCGTTCGCGCGCTCTCGGAACTGCTTGTACGCGAGGTCGCACGCATCGTTTAGTTCCTCGACCGTGCGCATCCGGACGTAGCGCCCCTCCGGTGAGTCGTCGGTCGCGAACAGATACTCGAGGATCGTCGACAGCGGCATGATCTCCTTCGGCTCGATCACCCGCTCGACGTGTCCGAGCGTCCGGACTCCCGCCGCCTGGTACCACGTCAGCACCGACCAGTACGTCGAGAAGCCGTCCGCGAGCGGTTCGACCGTCGGATTCCGGCGCGTATCACCCGTGTAGAGGAGTCGATCCTGATCGCGGTCGAGGACGTCGAGCGCCGGGCGAGTCGTTCGGGTCTGACCGCCGTCGTCGCTCTTAGACATCGTCCTCCTCCGTGTCATTCCGGCCCGCGCGACGGTCGCCCTCGTCGACGGGCCGGTCCTCAAGCTCGGAGCCGGCGTTCTCGTCGACGCCGGTCGCGCCGAGATCCATGTTCACCTCGTCCTCGAGGAGCCGCCGGATCATGCTCGCGTCGCGCCGCGAGTCGACCTCGCGGGCTTCGAGCGCCGTCGACGTCCGCTCCTTCCAGACGATCTCCTCGTACTCCTCGAGCGTCTTCGCGTCCGAGTGCTCCGACTGCATGACCGTCAGCGACGCGTCTGCAGTGACATCGTGGCGCGGCGCCGGGTCGAAGTCGATCGACCCGTCGACCGCCTCGTAGCTCTCCACTGCGAGGAGTACCACGCCGACCACAGCGCCGACGACGGGCGTGTTCGCCACGGCGGCCCCTGCCTGCCATCCGATGAGAGGTAACGCCAGCGCGCCGACTGTGAGCAACCCGTAGAGCCCTCTCGTCACCGGCGACAGGCTCTCACCCTCCGCCGGCTCCGGGAGCCGATGCCACACCGGCATCCGCCGCCGGAGGTGCGCGGGCTTGAGGTCGACCGCGTGGTCGCTCTCCGGGTCGACGTACACCTTCTGACTCGCCGACCCGTTCACACTCACCCGCGTCCGAAGATCGCTGAGATCGAGCCGCGCCGCGCTCGAGAACAGCCGGGCAAAGAACGGCCGGAACCCCTTTCTCGGCACCAGCCGGCCGTTCCCGTCCGGCGCC
>NZ_SGUA01000037.1:0-1287 GCF_005435135.1 Halorubrum sp. ASP1
TTCCCTGAACTCCCGGAAACGGCTGGTGGATGGGGGTTCGCAGTCGCTGGCGGACTCATAGGGTTAGTCCTCTTCACGTTCCAGCACTGGTATGACGCCCCGTTCGACGGTCTTGCGATGGTCGTCGGTGCGGCGCTGACTGTGTTCGCGTTCACGGATGCCTACCTGATCGCGGACACTCTCGACGACCGAGAGCGGCCGACGGAGGCGAGTCGATGAGCCGCGGCGCCGCGGTCGTCGCGGTAAGCCTCGCGGTCCTCTGTGTGCTCTCCGTGCTCGGGGCGGCGATGCCCGCTATGGCGGCTGGGGTGCCGGCACAAGTCGAGGGCGGAAGCGGTGAGTTCGACGCGCCCGGACCGTTCGAGATCTCGGAGCTGCGGACGGGTGGGAACCAGCCGGCGGCAGCGCCGCCGTCAGTGCGGTACGTGGGCGACGGCTCGCAGCCCGGAGGAGCGATAGCGCTCCGGCACGTCCCGGCCGGGCCGCTGGAGAACCAGCCGATATTCTTGGAGCGAGGGAAGACGCTGAACACCGACGAGGTCGAGCTCTACTCGACGGTGTTCGGCGGGTCGGCGACCGGCGAGTACGAGGCGGTGATCGTGTACTGGTCGGCGGAGTCCCGGACGGTGAACGGGACCACGGTCGAGTACGCAGCCGATCAGGAGGTACAGCGGGCGACGGTCGACGTCGAGTCGGGGTACGCGTCGGCGCCGATCGCGTTGAACTCGCACTACAACGAGTCGGTGCAGGCGACCATGTGGCTCGAGCGTGACGGTCAGGTCGTCGACGGGGCTCGCTGGCGCCGACGCATGCGTGAACCGCCAGCGAGCCAGCAGGTGCAGATCGAGACGCAGGCTGATGCATGGTGGTACGTGTTCCGGACGGCGGTCCTGCCGGGCGTGGCGTCGATCGTGGTCGGGTTGTCGGCGGCGAGAGCGACGCTGAAGCGAGCGGGCCGCGGACCGGGGTACTCACTCGGCACGTACGGGTTCCTGACCGGCGTCGGCGTGCTGCTGGCGATCGCCGGGCTCTACTACGAGCTCGCGGTCGTGGTACAGCACGTCGACATCCTGTTCGGCCTGTCATTGCTCCCGATCGCGTACGGTGGCGGGCTCCGGATGCGTGACCCGACGGAGAACATCGCCTTTGAGCGGAAGGAGCTGACCGAGGCGCTGAACCTGCGCCGCGGTCAGACGCACAAGGAAACGGACCCGGATGCGGTGCCGGACGGGGGTTCGGAGTCGTCGGCGTCTACGAGCGACCGGATATCGCTCGACGAGGACGGCT
>NZ_SGUA01000038.1:0-1286 GCF_005435135.1 Halorubrum sp. ASP1
CGATATGCCGGCTGTGTGAGTCCCCGGAGAGAGGTCGAGTGTCTCGCTCGTCGAGCCGTCGAGGACGCCATTGTGCGATACCGTATTGCCGTCGACCGTCACCGATGGGTCCGACGCGCCGTATTGCTCAGTGTAGCTGATGTCATAGTCGACAAGACCGGCGTCGGTCGCCACGTCGACGCTTTGCGACCCGCGACTCAGGTCGATCGGAGTCGACCCTGTGAGCGAGACGGACTCCGACCCGCCGGGGTGAGCGACCGTCACCGACGACGGGCTCGGACCTGATATCTCGACGAAAGGCTCCGCGACGCCGTACTGATCTCCAAGCCAGCGGTGCTGGTAATCGATGGTTGAGTCTGTCTTAAAAGTCACATCCACCGACGAGCGTCCAGATACGTCGACGTTATTAATGTCAAAGACTTTATTCCACGTCTCTGCTTGTTGATATTCGATCGAATCTTGTTTTGTCCCATCTATCCAGACCGATATGTCGTGATAGCCGTTATTGTCATTAGTTGCGGCGTTGACCTCTAAGGAGGTGATAGTTTGGACGTTATCGGTGGGGGCGGTGACAGTCATGGAGCTTTTGAGGCTGTTAGAGCTTTGACTGACCCATTTACTCGACGCGCTCCGAGGGTTGCTCAAGCTAACTGACGCATCGGTTGGGTTGCGATCGCCATCGACTGAGAGAGACTCGGTCGTCCCTGTCTCGCTCGCGGTCCCGGTCCGCGTTTGCGTTGACGAGCCGCCGTCACTCGATAGTGTGAGCGTTGCGTCTCTCGCGGGGACGGTGCCCCCCACGTCGACGCTAAAGCTCGATCCATCCGTCTGACTAGTCTTGCTTACCGACTCTGCCGTGGTGGACTCCTTGCCCGTGAGAGTCACGCTCTCGTCTCGCGGCGACGCCGTCCCGCCGACATCGATCGCGAGCGAGCCCGAGCCGGAAACGGTCGTCGACGTTGACGCCAGCCCGGTGTTCTCCACGCCCGTCAGATCGATCGATAGGTCGGAACCACCGTTCGGCGCCTCGTAGCTGATCGTGTCGCCGTCGACAGCCGGACCACCCGAGACCGAGAGCACGCCGTCGAACGTGACCGTGTTCGTCGAGAACTCCTCAACGTAGAACGCGGCCTGTTCTCCGCGCGCCTCGATCGGCGTCGAGTACGTGCCGTTACTCTCGTGTTTTACGCGAGCCACCTGCGGTACCTCGCCCACGTGCTCCTGGAACCACGCCGTCTCGATCGCGACCCAGCGTCCGTCGTGGGTTCGGTCGTCCTCGAGGACGA
>NZ_SGUA01000039.1:0-950 GCF_005435135.1 Halorubrum sp. ASP1
TTACCGTCCAGACTGTCCCGGTTGGTGTCCGAACGACGCGTCTTCTCCGTCATTCGGAGTGTCGTCGCGGTTCTCATCGTGAGCGCCCTGATATTGACCCAGGTCGCTGCGTTCGATCCACATGTCCTCTATACGAACCCCGACGAGACGGTGATCGGAGAGGGCCACCATACGAGTGCTCAGTTCGGGGCGAGTCAGTGGACGGAGCGTCACTACTCTGGCGCGGTGCTCGGTGCCGAGCGGAGTCTCTGGGTCGCGTACGACAATAACTATCGCAATCCGATACACGGCGAGGGGGCCTGTGAGTCACTCCTGACCGGGTGGCGGCCGGAGACCGGCGATTCCCGGCCCTCTGACGTGTCGGTCGTCTTTGACAGCACGGACGTCTCGCTAACGCGGGCTGGCACCGAGCCGTACATCCCCGGGAAAGCATCGAATACGCAAGCACCACCCAACTACAACCCCGGGCCACCGGAGTGTGGAACGTTCGTTCGCTCGAAGTTCGCAAAATGAGCGCACACGAGAATTTTCCGACGAACAGCTCTGAAAGTGTATCGAACGTCAATTCAGCGTTGTCAACCACTATGTGCGCCGTCCCTATCACCACTATGTGGATAGCTCTCTGCCACGCAGTTCGCGGGTACGGCACATACCGTCCACGCCAGTGATATGTTCCCGATAGAACACTTCATCGTCGCTTTCCTCCCCGTCCTGATGTATGTCCTCGTAATCGACAGACGCCTACCTGGTGTTCGTCTCGCGACTATCGCGTTTATCGGGAGTCAGCTTCCTGACTTGGTCGACAAGCCCCTTGCGTATCTGTTCGGTCTGATACCGTCCGGACGCGTCTTCATGCACTCACTACCGATCGCGCTGCCGTTCTTGCTTGGTACTATGATCTATGGGTGGAAGACGGAGCGAAATCGCCTAAGTGTGGGTTTTAGTTTCGC